>NZ_JAZGVT010000002.1:0-6577 GCF_036440755.1 Methylobacter sp. Wu8
AAGCTGATGCCGGAAAACCTGGCCTATTGCATCTACACCTCCGGCTCCACCGGGCAACCGAAAGGCGCGGGCGTACCGCACCAGGGCATACTCAACCGGCTGCAATGGATGCAGGCGGAATACGCCCTGGATCAAAGCGACCGGGTGCTGCAAAAGACCCCGTACAGCTTCGACGTTTCGGTCTGGGAATTCTTCTGGCCGTTGATGACCGGCGCGCAACTGGTCGTCGCCAAGCCGGATCAACACAAAGACAGCCGAGCCTTGATCGACACCATCGTGCGTGAACAGATCACCACCGTCCACTTCGTGCCGTCGATGCTGCAAGCCTTTATCGACACACCGGGCGCGGAAAACTGCACCGGCTTAAAACGCGTGATCTGTAGCGGCGAAGCCTTACCGGCCGACCTGGTTGCGCGTTTTCAGCAAAAACTGCCTGCCGAACTGCACAACCTTTACGGCCCCACCGAAGCCTCCGTAGACGTCAGTTACTGGGCCTGCGTACCGGACAGTTGGGATACCGCGATTCCTATCGGACGGTCGATAGCCAACATCGCCCTGTACATTTTGGATAGGCAGCTGACCCCCGTACCGGTCGGCACCCCCGGCGAACTGCATATCGGCGGCATCGGTTTGGGCCGCGGCTATCTGAATCGCCCCGGCCTGACCGCGGAAAAATTCATTCCCAACCCGTTCGGGCCAAGCGGCAGCCGCCTGTACAAAACCGGCGACCTGGTGCGTTACCGGCCGGACGGCAATATCGATTACCTGGGCCGTATCGACCATCAAGTCAAAATCCGCGGCTTCAGAATCGAACTGGGCGAAATCGAAGCCCGCCTGCTGGAAGCGCCGGACATCAAAGAAGCGGTCGTCATCGCCCGCGAAGACCAGCCCGGCGACAAGCGCCTGGTTGCCTACCTGGTTGCCGGAACCGCCGTTGCGACCGAACTATTGAAACTCCGGCTCAAGGAAACGCTGCCGGATTACATGGTCCCGAGCGCCTTTGTGCTGCTCGACAACATGCCGCTGAGCGCCAACGGCAAACTGGACCGTAAGCGTTTGCCCCGGCCGGACCTGAGCGAACTGACGGCAAAGCATTATGTCGCGCCGCGCACGGCCAGCGAAGAAATCCTGGCGGAAATATGGGCCGATGTGCTGGGCGTTGAAAAAGTCGGCGTCGAGGATAATTTTTTCGAATTGGGCGGGCATTCGCTGACCGCAACGGTGCTTTTATCCCGCATAACCAAGCAGTTCCAGCTGGATGTTCCGCTGCATGCCATTTTTGCGGCGCCTACCGTTTCAGGTTTAGCGATGGTCATTGAGGAGCTGTTGATCGAAAAACTGGAAGCGCTTTCCGAGCATGAGATAGAAGACTTGTTCAATAGAAACAATAGCTTTGTGGATTAAGAAGATGCAAAAAACAAACGAATTAGCGAATCGCCGGGCCAATTTGTCCGAAACCAAACAGGCCATGCTGGAGAAGTATTTAAGAGGGCAGGTTAAAACGGATGCCGGCAGAGACAGCATAGCGCCCCGTTTGGAATTACAGGCGGAATTATCTTGTCCACAGCAGCGTCTGTTCTTTCTCGATCATTTGCAATCGATTAATGCGACTTACAATATCCCGGCGGTATTCCAACTGACCGGAACGGTTAACATGGAAGCGTTGCAGCAGGCATTTGACGAAATTATCCGCCGTCACCATATTCTGCGGACTCATTTTGTCCAGGACGGGCAAGCTATCCTGCAAATAGTGGCGCCGAAATTAAAACTTTCATATCCGGTCGTCAATCTTGAGGCTTTACCCAGGGATCAACAAGCGGCCGAAAAACAGCGCCTGGAGCATGAAGACTTACAAAGAACTTTTGATTTGAGGCGGGGGCCGCTGTTACGGATAAACCTGATACGGCTGAGCGGTAAAGCGGATAAACAGAATCATTTCCTGCTGTTTACGCTGCATCACATCATCTCGGACGGCTGGTCCAACAGCATTCTGATTCGCGAGTTTATTGATATTTACACGGCATTCAGTCAAGGCAGGCCCTCGCCCTTAGCCGAACTGCCGATCCAATATACGGATTTCGCCTATTGGCAAAAACAATGGCTGACGACCGAGGCCTATAAAAAGCAATTGGCTTATTGGAAAGAACAGTTAAAGGACGCGCCGGATAGCCTGCAATTGCCGACAACCAGCCATGCAAACCCGTCCCAGAATTACAAAGGCGGCGTTTATCGTTTCGAGTTGCCGGAAATACTGAACGAAAAGCTTAATGTTTTGAGCCGCAAGCAAGGCGTTTCGTTGTTTATGACGCTGCTTGCCGCATTTAATGTTTTGCTCTATCGCTATTCGTCCCAAAACGATATTTGCATCGGTACGCCTGTTGCCAACCGCAACCGGCAGGAACTTGAAGGCCTGATCGGTTTTTTTGTGAATACCTTGGTATTGCGTAGCGACTTGTCGGGAAATGCAACATTTACAACCTTGCTGTCTAAAACCAAAACTATGGTTTTAGACGCGCAGGCGAACCAGGATTTGCCGTTCGATAAATTAGTCGAAGAACTAGGCGCGGTGCGCGATTTAAATCGCAGCCCGCTATTTCAAGTGATGTTCGTCATGCAAAACACGCCTGAGCAACAATTGACCTTGCCTGGGCTTGAATTGAGTTTTGAAACCGCCGACACGCAAACGGCCAAATTCGATTTGACGCTGCTGTTGACGGAAAGAAACGGAAGTTTGCAGGGCTTGTTCGAATACAACACGAACTTGTTCGATCAGGCTGCGGTTAAGCGAATGGCCGAGCATTACCGGGTTCTGGTTGAAGGTATTGCCGATCAGCCGGAACTGAGAATAAACGATTTTCCGTTGATGCGGGATAAAGACCGGACACGAATTATCGAGGAATGGGGTGCAAAACGGGCCGCTTATGCGCCCGGTAAATGCCTGCATCAAGTATTCGAAAGCCGGGTTGAAAAAACGCCCGATGCAACGGCGCTGACATTTGAAAACCGGTCGTTGACTTACCGTGAACTGAACGAACGGGCAAATCAATTGGCGCATTATTTAATCGGGTTCGGCGTGCGCCCGGATAATTTGATCGGCTTGTATGTCGAGCGTTCGCTGGAGATGGTGATCGGCCTGTTGGGCATTCTGAAAGCCGGGTGCGCTTATGTGCCGCTGGACCCTTCCTATCCGCAAGAAAGGATTCAATATCTTCTGGACGATTCGGGAACCCGGATCCTGATAACCCAGAAGCATCTGCTGGAGAAAATACCGCCAGCTATCGACAATGTGATTTGTCTCGACAATGAAGAGCCAATTTATACCCGGAGCAGCAAAACCAATCCGGTCAGTGATGCAAGGCCGGCTAATCTTGCTTACATCATCTATACGTCGGGTTCTACCGGACAGCCCAAAGGCGTCCAGATCACGCACGAAAATGTATTGCGCTTATTTGAAGCAAGCGAAATGCAGTTTAACTTCAGTTCAAAAGACACTTGGACCCTGTTTCATTCCTACGCATTCGATTTCTCGGTATGGGAAATATGGGGGGCGTTGCTGTACGGAGGCCGTTTGCTTGTCGTTCCTTATCCTATAAGTCGGAAGCCTGAAGCCTTTCGTCAATTGCTCTGCGATGAACAAGTGACGGTTTTAAACCAGACGCCTTCGGCATTCCGGCAGCTTATCGCCGCCGAGGCCGCTTTACCGGCACGGGCTGGGGAGTTGGCGTTACGGTATGTTATTTTCGGCGGCGAAGCGCTTAGCCCGCTGGATTTGATGCCTTGGGTCGAACGCCATGGCGATGCCAAGCCGCAATTGATCAACATGTACGGCATCACCGAAACGACCGTGCATGTCACTTTCCAGCGCATTACCGAAGAACACATTTACGGCGATATAAAAAGCCCGATCGGCCAGCCTTTGTCCGACCTTTACGCTTATGTGCTCGACCCGTCGTTAAACCCCGTACCTATCGGCATACCCGGAGAGTTATATGTCGGCGGCGCGGGATTGACCAGAGGCTATTTAAACCGGCCTGAATTAACGGCAGAACGGTTTATTCCCGATCCTTACGGGGAAAGCGCCGGCAGCAGGCTTTACAAAACCGGCGATCTTGCCTGTTACAGGGAAAACGGCTGTATCGATTATTTAGGCCGGATCGATCATCAGGTAAAAATCAGGGGCTTTCGTATCGAGCTGGGCGAAATAGAAGCGGCGATTAAAAAACAGCCGGCGGTCCGCGATACGGTTGCCTTGGTCAGGGAGGATCAGGACCGGGGCAAATATATTGTCGCCTACATCGTGCCGAACCCCGAACAATCGCCTACGGTCACCGAATTGCGTAGCGGCCTGAAAAATACATTGCCGGAATACATGGTTCCGGCGGTGTTTGTTTTTTTAAACGCGTTTCCGTTAACCGAACATGGAAAGCTCAATATAAAAGCATTGCCGGAACCGGAAGGCGCAAGGCCCGATCTGGTGAAAGCCTATACTGCGCCGCGTAACGAAGCCGAAGAAATTCTGTCGGGCATCTGGTCGCAGGTTCTAGGCATAGAGCAAGTCGGCATAGACGATAATTTCTTTGAATTAGGCGGGGACTCGATCCGAAGCTTGCAGGTTTTAAATCTTGCAAAACAGCGGAATTTGGCTTTTTCATTGGAACAGCTTTATCAGCAAGGGACAATCCGGGAACTGTTGACGGTTTTGAAACCGGTTAATGCCAATCCTGAAGTTCCGCTGCAACCGCTCGCTTTAATTTCCAATTCCGACCGTCATAAATTGCCGGATGATGTCGAAGACGCCTATCCGATGACGGCCTTGCAGGCGGGCATGATTTTCCACAGCGAATACGAACGGAACGCCTATCATGTCGTCGACAGCATATTGCTCCGGTGCCCGTTGGATATAGCGGCTTTGACAAAGGTCATCGAGCACGTTGTCGAACGGCATCCGATCTTGAGAACATCGTTCGATTTGGGCAACTACAGTGAGCCGCTGCAATTGGTTTTCGCTAAAGATAAAGCATTAACGCCGGTTGAATTCGATGACTGGAGATTACATTCCGACGAGCTTCAAAAACAACAGCTTGCGTTATGGCTGGAATTGGAGCGGGCCAGAGCCTTTGACATTACAAAGCCGCCTTTAATCCGATTCCATATTCATCAGCTTAGCGCTGATACATTCCGGTTTACGGTGACCGAGCATCATGCGGTTCTCGACGGCTGGAGCCTTAACGCGATGCTGAATGAGATTTTTACCCATTATCTGTCTTTGCTGAGCGGGCAACAGTATACGGCTGACTCTCAGCCCTATAACGCCTTGAGAGATTTAGTCGTTTGGGAGCGCGAAGCTATAAAATCCGAGCCGCATCAAAGCTATTGGCAAAACAAGTTAGACGGTATCAGCCATGCTTTACTGCCTGCCTGGCCCAGTGTCGGCGATGCCAAGAAAACCGGCGATATAACGCCTTCCAGGAAACTGACCACATTATCGCCGGAAACTTCGACAGCCTTGCAGGCGGTAGCAAAATCGCTTTCGGTTCCGCTAAAAAGCGTGTTGTTGGCCGCGCACCTGAAAGTGCTCGGCATGTTGTACGGCGAACAGCATATTACAACGGGTCTGGTCTGTAGCGTTCGCCCTGAAATAAACGATGCGGATAGCGCTTTGGGCGTTTTTCTGAATACCCTGCCGCTTCCGGTGCAACTTCATGGCGGTACTTGGGCCGACCTGATCTTGCAGGCTTTCGATGCCGAATGCGAGCTGCTGAAATTCAGGTTTTATCCCTTGGCGCAAATCCAGCATGATCATAAAGGACAGGCATTATTCGATGCGGTATTTCACTATGTCCATTTCCATAATGTCAGCGACTTGGCCCAATCCCGGCAATTTGAGGCCTTGGAGTGGGTGGATCATATACAGCCGAATTTCGAGCTGGAGATAGCCTTTCAACTGGATGTTAAATTATCGCAAATCCGGCTGCTGGTTTCGGGCAATGGGAGGCGCGTGGATGAAAAGCAAATCTATGCGGCTTCGGATTACTTGATGGACATACTTGCGCAGATTGCGCAATCCCCACGGGAACGTTACGACTACCGAAGTTTTTTGACCGGCGCCGAGCAACAAAAACTGCTGGGGGACTGGAATGCGACGGAAGCCGCCTACCCGAAGGACCGATACATCCATCAACTGATCGAAGCACAGGCGGAAGCAACGCCGGATGCGCCTGCCGTGGCGTTCGAAGGCCAGACGCTGACTTACGCCGAGCTGAACGGCAAAGCCAACCGGCTGGCGCATTACCTGCTTAAGCAAGGCGTCGGGCCGGATGTGCTGGTCGGCATATACGTTGAACGTTCGCTGGAAATGGTGATCGGCCTGCTGGGGATTTTGAAAGCCGGCGGCGCTTACCTGCCGCTCGACCCAAGCTATCCGCAAGACCGGCTTGAATTCATGCTGAGCGACGTCACCCCGCCGGTAATTTTGACCCAGGCGGCGTTGTCGGCAAAACAGGATTTCGGTTCGGCAGCCGTCTTCCGCCTGGATAGCGATTGGGCGCAACTGGCGCAGGAAAGCGCAGCCAATCCC